>NZ_CP136666.1:0-36101 GCF_057224565.1 Enterobacter sp. 3U4 | reverse complement strand
CCATTAAAAACGCGCTTCCCAGCTCGGCGATCAGTTCTTCAAACGCATATCCCTCAGAACCAAAACGCCCGCCCTTCTCACGATTTAAACGATGTTTCGCGCCTGTCCAGTGAACCAGCTCATGCAAACCGGTGGCATAGAAATTTGCCGCATCTTCGAAGCGGAAGCGCTCCGGCAGGTAGATTTCATCCGTAGCAGGACGATAAAACGCTTTTACGCCATGCTCGGTGATTTTCGCGCCTGAGCGGATCAGCAGGGCTTCTACCTGCGGCAGCGGGTCAAATTCCGTCACCGGCTGCGGCACGGCATCGATGGTCAGTCCGTCGATCTGCTCGACGTTAAACACAGTGAAGCTTTTCAGCATGGGGATTTTTTCGATCTCGCCGTCCTCGGCTTCCTTCTCCAGCGTCTTGTAAAAAATGGCGGTTGTTCCGCGTTCCCCCTTACGAACCTGACCGCCCAGCTCCTGCGCCTGTTTGTAGGTCAGCCAGCGGGAGTCCTGAAACCCCTGTTTTGCAGCACTCGACCACAACAGCATGATATTGATCCCGCTGTACGCTGTACCGGTGGAGAAATTCGCCGGTAATCCCGCCGCAACGCCATTACGCACCCACGGACACACCCACGGCTTAACCCCCATTTCCAGCGCTTCGATAATGCTATCCGTCACCACCTGGTAAATATCGGTTTTGGCCTGGCTTTTGCCTTTAGAAAATTTCGTTTTTGTTGAGCCTGACTGCTCCAGCGGGGATACGCTGGTCGCCGGTGCGGTGTTAGGGGCGCTAGTCTGGGTGTGCTGGGTCATAGTCATGGGTTCTTTCTCCGTCAGTGTGAATTTCGTCTTCGTGTCGCCTGACGGTTCGGCCTCCCCGGAGTCGTTCTGGTCAGCAAGGGCGCGACAGCGTGCCATTTACCCTTGCTGAGCAGGTTGTGACGGGGGACGATCACCGGAAGCTGATACGAAGAGGAAAAGAGCGCAGGAGAAAATGACGGCCAGCACGCCCGGACGTAGCGCCCCTTACGCTGCGGCGGTGAAAGGGTGTTGTCAGAGGATAGCGAAGCTACCCCACAGGGGCGGGGCGAACGGTTCACCGTTTGGGCGAGTCCGGCGCAGGGCGTGGCGGGTTGAAATACCTCAGACGCTAGCGAGTAGCCCGAAACCCTGCCGGGGGTTCGGCGTAGCTTAGCCGGTGCGTGCAGCGGGTTAGCGGAGTGCGGCTTGACGACTGCCCGGAACGGGCAGGAGCCGAAGGGGTTAATTTGGTGTGTAATGTTACACACTTTTTCAGGGCAGCAATGGCATTCAGCTGAACGCCTTGCGGAAAATCACGAACAATTTATACTGTATGCATATACAGTGTTTTGTAAGAGGGTTACACCATGCCTCGATACTATGAGATAGATTCAGCCTGGCGGGCATCCATCCAGCGCGAGCCGAACGGCAGGCAGACGGTACAGACAGAAAGGTTCCTCCGGGAGCTGGCGAAAGTAAATTTTCACTGGAGCTATCGCCAAGCTAACCAGTGGATAGAAACGTATGTGACAGTGTTCCGGGACGTCTCCCCCAATGAGGGAGAAAACCGGACATTCCAGCTATTTAACCCGAACGGAGGGCGCTGATATGGGATTTCCGTCACCGGCAATGGATTATCAGGAAAGTCGCCTCTCGCTGGACAAGTACCATCCTGGCGGCTCTAATCATGGCGCATTACCATCTTGCTTAAAGGCTGACGGGCATCATTAAGCCCGTTTTGCAACTGTAATACGTTGCGCCTGAATTGCCCCGCCCTAACCGGCGGGGCTTTTTCGTTTATGGCTGACCTTTACCCCTCTCCCATGCCCTAGTTATTCGCAAAAAGTGGTTCGCAAACAGAACATTCACTTTATCTTCGCTTCTTACATTGATAATGCGGATAGCATTGTCCACTTAATACTCCGCGCTGTTAGACATCAGGTCTTTCAGCCCACTTCTTTTGGTTACACGAGAGATGACCTGATATATTTGCATGATATTTCAAATCGCATGTACCCTAACCTTTCTTTCAGCGAATTTTATCTGCCATCTTAAATTTATTAAACCCACTCCACATGCCCTCCAGACATGCTGAACCTGTCAGAAAAAATTTACGCTTAAACCACGCCCAATAATTATTTATATAAAAACAATAAAGACTCGTCACTGACTATGTTTTACATGGTTAAACATTGATACTATCAAGACTCATACATAAGGAGATATATGATGATTATTAACTTTAATTCAGAAATTGATGTTATTCGAAAAAAAACCATCGAGTGTTTTTTATTACCGATGGTATCAAATGAGTTAGGCTGTGATGCCAGTTTTGAAATTAGAGAAAAAAATAAATTTCCAGATGTTTACGAAGTCAGCCTTCTAATAAATGGTTACGAACTTGCATTCTGGCGAAAAATCATATTTTTCCGCAATGAAAATATTTTCACAAACATCAACACCACTGATACAACCATTTTTAATTTATTATCGACAAAAGAAATTAAAACGTTTAAACATGATGTCAATCATTCAGACGAAGAACAAGTCTCAAAAAGATATTACTTGCTAAATAATGAGATCATTCCTGTATTCATGCTTATTTCTGAAAACAATGATCAGCACAATACTCGTATTGTGCATGGTGTGAATGCACAGGTCATTCATCAATATTCTGGGACAAGAGGAGCAATTCCATCGCTGAGTCATATTGCACTTCATAATATTGCGAAGGAAGATGTAAATTTTGATAGGTATCATGATGTGCAGGGAAATCCTGACGAAGTAATTCTTGGCTCAGGTACTGATGAACTGGGAAGTGAACAAGTATTATATTTGAGCTATGATGGTAAAACCAGCAAGTATGAAACCTCATTTGATAATAACGGTGAAAAAATATTGACTGGTTTTGGTCGTCGTATCGGAAGTCAATTGAGCGGCATCATGAAACTAGCAGGCAAAGGAGCAAGTAAGCTTTCGCCGAATTACAGAAACTTTAGTTCGTCTTTTGTTATTGATGATTCATCAACCGTTAGCGCTCATAATTATGCTCATCAATTTTACCAATACCTTGATGATACCTATCAACGTAAGGGGCTTGATGGCAATGGAGGGATCATCGTTTCTTTCCCTCATGCTTATGCTGATATTGGTCAGTCTGGTGCGAATGCCAGCTATAGTATTCCTACCAGCGATGCAGAGGGATTTATTAAATATGGAGAAGGTTATATCACCACTATTAATGGTGTAGATGCTGAAATCGCTCTCCCCCCTCTGCGATGCTATGATGTTGCTGTCCATGAACTTACTCATGGCATTACATACTATATGTTTGATGGTGATGTTGAATATATTGGTGAGCCAGGGGGAGTTAATGAGTTTTTAAGCGATACAATGGCATTTATGTGTACGGAAAACTGGGAATTCGGAGAGTATAACATAGGCAACTATTGGGCTTCCATTGGTAAAAATGTACCTGCCTGGCGTTCTTATTCCGACCCAAAAGCTGTATATAATGTATTTCTCACTGAACATACCGATTATCCTGTAAAATATAGTGAACGGTATAAAGGGGAAGAAGATGACGGTGGGGTTCATATCAATATTACCATCCCGGGGAAAGCCACATGGCTAATGACCCTCGGAGGTGAACATAATGGTGTGACGATTACTAACCCAGTGGGATATGAGAAAATGAGACAAATATTATTTAACTCATATAAATATCTTACATCTCAATCTAATTATCATGATATTCGATTTGCATTTATCCAATCGGCAACAGATCTGTATCCGGATGACTCGTGGATTACAGAGACAATTTCAGCAGCATTCGATAGTGTAGAGTTATTTGAAAGAACCCCAGTAAAAGGATTATTTCAAAGCCACTAAAACATACTGTCCTTGCTCGTTTGCTAAAATTAAAGCCCAGTCTGGATTTTCTCGCTAATTTTCCACAGAGGAAAATAGAGACGCCAAACAGGTTGCCAATAACATGTCTCTGAATCGGGCAAGACCGGATGCTGGCTATTCGATTAAACAGAATGTAAAAGGCCGCTTAAGCGGCCTTTTTTTACGCCTCTTACTTAATACCTGCGCCAGCCTGGAAGTCGGTGTCTCCAGGAACTCGATAAGCTAGATCAAATCCGGGCGTTGCCAGAAGACGACGAGGAAGGACTGGAGATCAGAGGGGTGATTACGCACATTGTTACCGACGCGAGAACAGGGGAGTTCGAGGATTTGCCTGTAATATGACAAGCAACAAATGTACATAAAAAACATCTTTTATGTACATTTGTTGTATTTTTTAGCATCAACTGGAGCTGTTACAGCATCTGTAGCTTGAAATGGACGCCACAGGCGCGAGCATAACGAGTTAGTGTTTCATAACTCATTTTGCTGGCGTTCTTCTCCATACGGGAAACGGTTGGCGGCTTAACGCCCATACGTTCAGCCACCTGCGCTGATGTAAGGCCAGCGCTTTTGCGCCAGCCCTCCAGAGTGTCACGTAAGTTATCGCGGGTGCTTTCTTCCTCATATGCAATGCGGTATTCGGCATCCTGCATTGCTTCTGCATGAATCTGATCGAGGGTTTTATATTTCATTTTGCATCTCCTTCAATCTTGACCATGCCAGAGCCATTTCTCCAGCAGGTGTTTTATTGGTCTTTTTGATAAAAATTCGCAGCATAAAAATTCGCTGTCCAGATTGATAAACCCACAGGCCGCGCGAAATATCGCTCCCCATAGTACGTATCTCAAAGAGTCCATCACCTAGAGGCTTAGTATCCGGTTCCCGTAACTGACGCGGGTCATGCTCTAATTTCTGTAACAACCTAACCATTTTTGCGCGTACTTGCGCGGGTAGAGCAAACAGCTCCGCTTCCGCTTCGTCATGAAAAATTACGGTAAACATAGTTCCCTCCCATTGGCATAAATATTAGCCCATAAGCTAAATTAGCGCAAGGGCTAATACTTGAGAGAAAACGGCTCCATTTAACATATTGTACGTTACACGCCCCACGCGATCAGCACTCGCCCCGAATTGCCCCTTAACCTCTCAAAAGCACGTCTTTTCCCAGGCAAAACGGCCTTCTTTTCATGTTGCTAATTTGTTATCAAAAACTGATTCTCAGTTTGGCCACGATTTCACGGGCAAAGGCTCGCTTTCGTAAGTTTTGATGAAATCAACTCATTTACTCATTTGAGTAAAAACACATTAAATCATTTACACCTCATGCCAAATGAGCTAGAGTGCTTACACAAACACTCATAAACACATATGAGTAAATGAGTAAAAACAGAGGACACACTATGAAAGTGATTTCTTTTCTGAACCCGAAAGGCGGCAGCGGCAAAACAACAAGCGTGATAAATATTGCGACCAGCATCGCCCGTAATAATAAAGTGGCTGTGGTGGATACAGACCCTCAACAAAGCCTGGCAAACTGGAACAAAGCAGAAAAGGCGAACTTTGATGTTTTCACTGTCTCATCAGAAAAAGACGTATATACAATAAGAAAAGAGTTAAAGGATTATCCTTACGTGATCATCGATGGTGCCGGTGCGCTCTCAGTTATTACCGCCGCCGCCGTAATGGTCAGCGATCTTGTTATTATTCCTGTGACACCGTCACCTTTAGATTTTTCAGCATCCGGTGCAGTAATCAGCGTTCTTGAGGCTCAGGCATACAATCGTCCAGTAGAATGCCGCTTCCTGATTACACGTAAAATAGAGCAGGCCTCTATGTTGAACGTATTACGTGAAAGCATTGCTGCTACCGGAATAGCCCCTCTCAGAACTGCGATAACACAGCGCCAGAGCTATGTTAAATCGGTGTTAGATGGTGAGACGGTGTTTGATACAAATGACGGAGCAGCCAAAGGAGAGGTAGAAATTTTGGCGGCTGAGATACTGAAAATCGTTGCGTAAAAACACATTTACTCATAAACTCATATGAGTAAAAGACAAGGGAGTTTACACTCATGAGCCTAAAAAAACAGAACAATAGCGGTGGCGCGACGAATAAGGTTATGACATTCGGAGAGAATCGCGATCTGGATAAAGTCATTGCAACAGCCCCAGCAGCGGTTCAGAAACGTATCAATTTCAATATGCCCGAGGACAAACACCAACGCCTTAAAGCAACTTGCGCCAGAAAGGGAATATCAATTTCTGACGTAATGAATGAGCTTGCAGACTCATGGTTAAGTGAAAATGAGTGATCATTGATTTACTCAAACACTCATTTGAGTTTTTACACAAAAACCGTCAACTGCCGGCTTTGTTGCTTCAGTGATAACAGCTACAATCACTAGACCGGGCGGAAGTGGTTTCCGATAAACCAGGGGTGGTTTTGACATGGCCAATCCGTTCCGGTGAACTTACCAGACCCCGTAGAAAGATAAACCAATATCCGCTACTCATTTACTCCTATGTGTAAAAAATGAAAGACTATCTCATTGTTATTTACATTGAAGTAATTGCTGCCTGGCGCTATTCAATTCCAGCATTACTCGCTCTTACATTGCTTACGTTCCACAGAAAATGGAAAAAAACGAGTGCATTTTTTACGGTGCTATTGGTTCTTTTGGTGCTGACTGCATACCAGTTTGAAACGTATAGATAAAGAGTGTATATCCACTGACAGGGATGCTCTCTGGCAAACAAAGATTTGTATCCATCTTGAAACCTCAGCAACTGGACCCTACTTTATCTATGAGTAAATCATCCAATAGCAAGAGTTAAGGAGAATGGAAATGGCAGATAGAAGACCGCTGAATGACGGTGTTGTCGTGCCCAAACCGGGTGGAGGGACACAACCACGAGACAGAAATAATGACGGTACATTTCGAGTGCATCAGATATGTTACAAGGCCCAGTTACCCCAGAACCCGTCTTGCTGTTTCAAAATGCGCCTCCCAAAATGGATTTTCCAGACTTGATAGTGTGACACCCTGGCTGCTGGAGGCGTGCATGAACTTATTATTACCTATATAGATCCCCACGTGGCGTACTGACTTTTTCGGCTTAAAAAAAATCAGATCTCCTGGTAAAAGCTGGCTAATTGGCACCGGCTCACCTTCTTTAATCTGTTCTGCCGTCGTCCGGGGTAATAGTTTTTTCAAAGCTGCCGAATAGATTTTTTGTGTCAGAGCGGAACAGTCAATACCAGTGACTCCCGTTCCTCCCCATTGATAGCGTACACCTTCCCAGTGGTGAAACTGCTCAAGCAATCGAGCTTTTGTTGTTGAGGGTCGTTGATACTTCTGTACGACTGAAGAACTGAAATAACCCCATTGAGGCTGTATGACCTTCGCCTGTACCTGAAGTGGAATATAACTTATTGAAATAAAAACAAATGAACTAATGAGAAAGCTACGAAACACAGTTGGATACGCTCAATAATTAAACACATTGTGTGATTATTGACTAATAAATCAACAAACAACAAGATCTAAATTGTTCGTATTTTGCGCGTTTTTTGTTTTCTTTTTGTTCTATATTTATCTAACTCCTTATCAGGGATATATTTTCAGGCGTACGCAGTCCGCGTGGGAGTTTACTTAGTGTACGCTTTCGTACGGTTGGGCTTCAGACCTCTTTGTATGAATTTCAGATCGCCCTCACTTACTCATTTACTCATTTACTCATTTACTCATTTACAACTATGAGGTAAATGCTAACTATCTCATAGCTGCCAGTATATATTCGCCGGCAATAACTAACTGACCAGTACCCCGCAACTCGACTCTTTCAGAATCGATAACACAGCACGTAATTAACCCTTTTCTTGCTCCTCCTTGCTCAGCTGTCAGGATCTCCTTATCCAGCCGTTCAGACCAGAACGGAGCAAGAAACGTATGCGCTGAGCCGGTAACAGGATCTTCATTCACCCCTACACCAGGGCCAAACCAGCGAGAACGAAAGTCCGTCCTGTCAGCTGCAGCAGTGACTAAAACACCTCGCGTTTTAATTTTGCCTAACAATCCGAAATCAGGCATAAGACCATCAAGCTGAGATTCGTCGTTAATAACAATAACGATGTCGTCAGCCTGATAAATCCCTAAAATATCAGCTTCTTCGAGCCCTATCGCAGCCAGGAGTTCAGGAGATGGCACGACTTGCTCTAACCCGGTGGACGGAAAATCCATGCTATAGAATGCCCCCTCACGCTTAACAGTCAAAATGCCGCTGCGGGTCTGAAATGTCAGTGCTGAAACACTAGCATTAAAGCATTCATACAATACCAGCGCAGCGGCGAGGGTGGCATGGCCGCACAAATCAACTTCGGTAGCCGGTGTAAACCATCGTAACTGATAGCGTTCAGGTGACTCCTTTATCAGAAATGCTGTTTCAGAGAGATTATTCTCTGCGGCTATCTGCTGGAGAAGTAGATCATCAGGCCAACTCGTCAGCAGACAGACGGCAGCAGGGTTGCCAGAAAACTGCATATCAGGATTTGTGAATGCATCAACCTGGAAGAAGGGAATACGCATATAACCTCACTATTTGAGACCCAGCGCCTCAAGATCATTATAAAGAGTGAACCGGGTGACATTTAAAACCTGGGAAGCCGTAGTTATTCCACCTTTTAACTTAAAAATTCCGCGCTCATGTAGCTCTGTCACAACTAAGCGTCGTTTGAGGCGTGGGAGCTTGCGGCCAACTTCCCCGTACCGGGAAATAATGGTGCTAATTGTAGCTTCTGTCGGCCCGGAAAAGTCGTCACTCTGATGGGGATCTGGGGCGGTTAAGCAAATCAGTTTTTGTAATCTGAACAGCAATTCTGTCGGTTCTGAGTCAGCATTCACGCATAAGGCAATGGCTGGCTGCCCTTTGTCATAACAAATCAATGAGGCACTGTGCAGCAGTTTTCCGTCTTGTGTTTTTGTCTGGTATCCCTTTATTACCCGATACCTTTGCTTGCGATCCGGAGGGGTCAGTAAACCGACAAATCCCTGATCGTCATCAGGCCCGGTAAGAAGCGGGGAGTTGATGGTTCGGTTGCTGATATGGCCATTCACAATAGCCTCAATGGTATGCCCGGTTCGAGTCAAATCATGCAGAACGATTTCGTGATTCGGGGCAATGATCCCATCAAACATGTCAATGACACACCGGAAGATTTCTATTATCTCACTCTGTTTCACAGTGGCCTCCGAGAGATTTAAGATTCAGGGGAAATTCAAATCCATGTACTCTAAACTCTCGTTAACTGCCTGCCGGAGAGCAGCTCCAGCAGGCAGTTAGTCGTATTATTTAAGCATTTCGTGGCTGCATTTTTTTGATTTTTTGATCAGTTTTCCAACTACTTAAGGCATAGACAGCCCAAATAGTTGCGGGTATCCATCCAATGAGCGTTATTTGTAAAATAAGGCAAAGAATGCCTTGAAATGGCTTTCCGATCGTAAAAAATGTCACGAATGGCAGCAAAATTGCGAGTATCAATCTCATTATTTTTCCTTATTTATGAACGTTGATCGGCTCACAGTTTGGTGATGTAACGCTCGCTTCCGTTAAGACGGTTCCGTCCATAAGCGTAGCCTTGCAATCAAAAGTTCTTCCTTTTTCTGTCGTTGCCCTGTAGCTCACTGACTGGCCACCTAACGCATTTTTCTCACCGTAAGTCACAGCTGAGACTGTAACCTCGTCAGAAGACCCTAATCCAATTTGAGACGCTGTTGCAGACTGCAAATAAACAATAGCTTTATTTTTATCCATCGATACACAACCTGAAGCTGCAAAAACACCAGCCAGCGTGATCATCAATACTGTTTTTTTCATTTTCCCTTTCCTGGTTACGTTATTAATGCTTAAACCATTGGAAGAAGCCGCATATAACAATCATCCAATGATTTACATATCGTAAGTCATTGCTCTTTTAGTTTTTTGTGGCTAGATCAACTTAATTTATGAAAGCATGTTTTAAAAAGGGCCGTTAGCATTTTGAACAGGCCGAGGTTTTCCCTGTTTCAAGCGGAGCCTATATACTACCAAGGTACTTCTTATAAGTTCCCCTGGGGGCTGCGTCCTGGTTTGTTACCAGTCTCCAGGGCCTATCCTGCTTTCATTTTTCATGCCCCCCACGCTGCCATCAAATGCGGCACAGGCCCATAAAGGCGCAGAACGATAGCAACAGAAGGGCGATTGTCTTAAATCGCGCCGTAGCCCGCCGTAGGCGGCTTGTTTGGGCTATGTTGCATTAATACCCCCCCCTCCCTGCTAAGCAATACTGACTCTCAGCCATGATGACATTAAGTGCGCGGTCGGAGTGGACGCAGCTTTGCTGCGGCGTATCTCCGCGTTAGCGCTCTGTAGGAGCGCTTACGAGCGTGTAGCACTTTGTTAAAGCGAAACCAGCAAACGATGAAGGTGCTCCGATAAATTTCGCTCTTATGCACATGAAAAATTATGTTAAAGTGACATTTTGGCACTTTTGGTGATTTTATGAGTGGGTTCGAATTACGGATCTGGCGTCGAGGAATGGGTTGGGATCAGGAACGGGCTTCTGAAGAACTCGGAGTCAGCCTGAGGAGTTATAAGCGCTATGAAAAGGCCAGAGAGGTAGCAAGGCTGATAGAACTGGCTACCCTCGCGCTAAGTATGCATTATAAATGAATTATCATTTGACGAGATCCGCCGATTGAGTCCAGAAGCGAGTAGATCACCCGCCGACATACAACGAGTAATATTACACACTAAATGGGTCTGAGTCCCACGAAGCGCGTGCAGGATTGATAGAGATCGCCTATCCCCGCCCTCATCCTGAAAAGCCATACCCGCTTACAGCAATCTTGAATATTTCATTACGCGGTCGGAGTGGCCACGGCAAGGCGTAGCCGTGGCCGGGGCGTATCTCCGCGTTGTGAGCGTAGCGAGCTACGAGCGTGTTTGTCACACCTCACAGCTGTGAGACTGACGCATCCAGCCGGAGCTGGATTTGTCCAATCCTCTACAAGCCATCAGGCGAGCTGATGACTTGCAAAGGATTCCGATCATATGCCCCATGCGTAGCGTGGGGAGCTACCTTTGAGGCGCTTGCGCCGATGCTTTTTAGTTATCCACTTGTCAAAGGGGATAACAGTAATGTTTTAGATCTTGGTTTATCTTTTAATACGTAAGTAATTAAAAGATAAACCAAAAGAGTAATTGCAGTATTCCGTTTGCACTTCATCCTTACTTATACACAACGTTTACCCTGGTTATCCTTTGATTAATGTTTTTGGGCTATCAATCAGGCGTTATGTCGGGTGCAGCGGTACATCTTCGTACCTGTTAGTGGTCAATTAATAGGCGTTAATTTACTTCAGACGACGGAAAGTTCCGGCAGTAAAGCCGGTGGATATTGCCCTCAGGCAAGAGTAGGAGGGGAGTAATATTCCTGTTTGCGCTGTCGTGCAGCTTCACGGCGAGCTTTCATTCGGGTTAAACCGGCAGCGGCCATACGGGCGATGTTCGCAAATCTGCGGTCATTCAGGCGACTATCCCAGGAACTGATAATCTCATGCGGATCTGCCTGTAGCAGCCGGGCGCGTTCCCGGTAGACCTGTTTAAGCGGTATGCCGAGAGCAGCAAAAAAATCTTCAGTGACTTCAATTTGCTTACAGGCACATTTAGCGTCATACGGGTTAAAGGGGGCTTTGGCCGTAATGATTAGGTTAAGCCAGTCAAGACGGTCACAACCTCGGCTGGCGCGGGAAATTGCCTTATTCCCTGCATCACTGCGGGTATGTAATCCGGCACGTTCGGCCAGCGTTTCAAGGTTGTGGCGAGTCTGCCAGGTAATTAAATCGAGATCATCGAGCATAGCCAGCATCAGCTCGCACAGCGTTTCAAGACCAAATTTGTTGGCCTCGTTTACCCAATAGCGGGAAAGCCGTATTCTTCGGCGCAGCTCATTTTTGATTTTGACGCGCCCTGCAGGTGTCGCCAGTGACTTTATCCAGCGAGCCAGAAAGCGTCTTCTTTTACGCGTAGCAACGTTGTAGCAAGGGCTTTGCTTGGCAACACCTGTAGGGGAATTTCGAGAAGATTTTTTCTCAGTCACCATCCCCTGCACTTATGCCGGGGATAAATTGAGGTTGAGGAATGCAAATGAACATTGCTATAATCCTTGCAGGCACCCAGCCTGCTTTATGGCCCCCTGAATATCTGATCTTCCGGCAAGTTGACGCAGATTTCAGGGGGTTTTTGCATTTGTAGCTTTCGCTACGCCTGGCGCACTTCGGGAAGCGCCCTCTCCCATCTAATTCGAAAACGTCGCTAAATTACCACGGAACGAAACGAGGATCAAATGTCATTGCATTTGGATCTCTATTTTATTGCTTAAAATCATGAGGTTATGTCAATCCAACAGACTATGAGATTGATCTACAGAACGCGTTTTATTCCTTCTCTTCCAGCTTTTTATAAAGCTGACAGATCTCATTGTGCAACACTATCAGGCTCTTACGAATCCCTTCAGGTAAACCCGTCAGATCAAGATGCTTCTCTCGGTCAAACAAATCATTGCGCCTCATAACCAACACTACCGGTGAGACTCCCAGATATTCACAGAGCTTATCACGTTCACGCATCGTCATATCAGAACGCCCAACCATGATGTTTTTCAGGCGCTGCACCGGAATTTGAGTACTTGTAGAAACGTCTTCATATCGATGCTTTCCCCGAACAATTTCACTCTTAATGAGAACAACAGCAGGATGAATCTTCGAATGCATGATGCCACCTTAGTGGTACATAAAGTAACTCTTTGTAGAATTTTTACGAATTTTCAGTGCATATATTGCACAATTTGTTTAAAAAAAATGCAGCGAGTGCATTGATTGCACTCGTGATGCTGTTTTGATCTACATCAATTTACAGCCTCGCTCGTTAAAGTGTAGTCTTCGCTCAATTCTTCAGCATGAAGAATTAATGGGCTGTGAAAACGGCAATTTTTACAGCCCACGCTCTTTAAAAATCGACTTTATGGATTGGGTGATCGGGAACGGGTAGAAGGGGGATAGCTGCGGCTATTTCTTGATAAACCGTGATGAGAGTTTGCTGATTTCCTCGATGGTTTTCCTGGCCTCTTGCAGCTCGGCGGTGACGATTTCTAACTGCTTGGCTAAAGTTGACTCAACGCTATGACCTGCAACAAACCTATTCTGATGCAGTGCCAAAATGAGAGAAGCGAACTCATCATCTTCGGTATAGAAAAACGCTACCGGATAGTTAAGCGTATTTGCGACTCTAACGACCAATTCAAAGTCAGGTACATGTCTACCAGATTCATAGGCGGAGATACTCGAACGGCTAATTATAGCCAGTTCTGATAGTACCTCTTGAGATAGGCCTGCGGCCTCTCGCGCTTCTCGTAGACGTCTTGGAATCATGATCACCTCAGTATGTAACGTCATGATACCTATCATTGCTTTCCTGCTCTGGTACTAATGCAAGCATTGATTGACTTGCTGTCATTCCATCACTACGATATATCCATATAGTTGACATGGTATTAATACTGTATAAACATACAGTTTAAAGTTAAACTGGCGGCAACCAGTTCAACCTAATACCGCTCTTTTACAATCGAACAGCAGCAAGGTAGAAGCCCAACACTGAGGAGATGATATGAATATTGGGGCGTGTGAGAGCGTGCTGCGCCTTATGAACAGGTAAAAAACTCAACTCCCCACATCACTTACATAAGCAAATTGACGGCAATTTTCTTATGTAATTTCGATGTGATTTTTCAACATTTAACAAATTTGCAGGATAGAATTATGGCTAATACTCATTACACCCGTGCAAAAGGTATGCAAAAGGTGCGTCTTGAGAATCTTTGGCGAAACTGCCATCAGGTACAATCCCCAAAGAGATCTCGTGTAGACAAAGCTATCTTTAGCGAAAACAATCTCAGAGAGAGAAAATCGGCGGATACAAAAGAAATTCGGCTTCTTGAAATAGAGAAAGCCAAATTATCCCTCCAGTTAAAAAACATCACCCACGAATATAAAAACTCAAGGTCAAAAAAATCCAATATATCTTGTGTTATGGCTGACCTGATTGTTCAGATTGAAAAAATCGAAAACAAAATAGCCAGCCTCCGCTAGCTTATCAATCACGTAACCCCATAACGATTTTCGTTATGGGGTTTTCTTTTATCTCAAAACAAGGTTAATCATGACTTCCCCACTAATCGGAACATCTGAAAAAAGGAAATACCCAGGCACTAATTTATATATGTCACTGGATGAAAAAGATTTAATGGAACAATGCGCAATTCAGATTAGCGCCCAGACGGGCAAGCAAATCACTCCTTCATCTTTTGCCCGCTACATCCTCAATAACTTTTATACACAAGCAATGACGACCTTCGTTAGTGAGCACAGGGCAAAGAGAGGTTAAAATGCTTTCCACTTCTCTATTCCTTGCTCTGGCATTGCAGTGTTCTCCCACGATACATCCCGACACCGTGCAGGATGTCGCACGAACGGAGTCCGGTTACAATCCGTATGCTATCGGGGTTGTCGGTGGTAAAGGCATTTTCCCGACAAATATTAATGACGCACTGGCACATGTAGAACGCCTGAAAGCACAGGGGAAAAACTTCTCCATTGGATTGATGCAAATTAATCAAAGCAACTTTTCCCGATTCAACAAAACACCTCGTCAGTTATTTAACCCCTGCACAAACCTTTCCGTATTTGAAAAAATAATGACTGACTGTTACGTGCGAGGAAAAACACTCAAAAGAGGTTTAAGCTGTTATTACTCAGGGAACTTTGATACAGGTCAGAAACCTGAAAGTCGATTTAAAAACACCAGTTATACTGAACGCATAGGCTACTCTTTAGCAACGAACTATGTAGTTCCTTCCACAAAATCAGACCAACAAAAAATCTCACCTGCACAAAAAAACCCACAAACAACACCAGGTCGTTTAATTAAATGGCCTGACAGTGTTGTACGTGGCGATTTAACCCCGTCAGAAGATAACACTTCAGGCAAATCAATTAACTATCCACACCGCGTTATTCGCGGAGAATTATCCACATCTAAATAAGGTAATATATGAAACTTTTAAACAAACTCAAGCAATCCGTTGTTAGCATTTCTGCTGCGTCCTCAACTCTTATGACTAACGCCGCCCTTGCGGCATCATCAGGCGGTTTTGATAAAGCAACGGGCTTACTTGATAATCTCGCCGCTACATTAACGGGTGCTCTGGCAATATCTACTATTACTGTTGCTGTTTGCTGGGTTGGCTATAAGTGCCTGTGGGATGGAAAAAGCCTGATGGACTGTAAAAATATCATCATCGGGGGAATTCTGATTGGTGGTGCATCGGGCTTTGCATCCTACATGCTGAGCTAAGCGGGAACTAAATGGGCACTCTAAATAAAGCCCTTACGCGTCCAGCGATGCTGTGGGGCATTCCAATGGTTCCGCTGGTCATGGTCAGCGGTGGCGTAATCCTGCTGGCAATGTATACCACTAAGTTCTTACTGCTTTCCCTGCCGGTTATCTGGTTCGTAATGAACCGCCTGGCACGAAAGGATGCTCATATATTCGGTCTGATGCAGCTCAAGTTAAGAACACGCGGTAATCCTCCCTGTAACAAGCACTACGGTGCTACGGCGTACCTCGCTAATGAGTATGACGCTGTAGACGTTTCGGAATTTATCAACGATATGCGATTAAACCAACGTGTTACCCTGTCACGGCATATCCCTTACTCGTCGCACATTCACGAAAACGTCATAAAAACCCGTGGTAGCGATCTGATTGCTACCTGGGAAATTGGCGGTACATCTTTTGAATGCGACTCGGAAGAAAATCTGGAAATACTGACAACTCAGTTTAATAACCTGATTAAAACTTTCGAAGGGCAGCCGGTGACGTTTTACGTTCACAACATCCGGGAAGAGTTCTTTGATCGCTTTGATGGCTACTCCGGTAATGAGTTTGCCGACAAGGTTAGCGCTCTCTACTACCAGTCAATTGAAAAACAACCATTCAGGCATAACAGACTGTTTTTCACTGTCTGCTATATGCCAATGGTTGGTCTGGACAAAGTAGAACGCAAGCGAATGTCGGACGGCCAGAAGCTACACGCTCTGGATAACTCCCTGAAGGAAATGCTGGAGATCTGCGCTTCTCTGGATTCCTCGTTGTCTCGCTTTACCGCCAGGAGACTCGGCACATACGAAGTTGACGGGAAGGTTTATTCCTCTCAGCTTGCGTTTTACCGCCGTCTTCTCACTGGTACCTGGCAGAAGGTCGCCGTAACCCGGATGCCGTTTTATGAAACGCTGGGAACAACCGATATTTTCTTCACAGAAGATACAGGCCAGTTTAAAGACATCTACGGCAGCAAATATTTCCGGGGTATTGAGATAAAGGACTATACGCCCAAAACCGTTACAGGGGTGCTGAATGCGCTGCTGTATGCCCCCAGTAACTACGTGATCACCCACTCTTTTACCTGTATGGCAAAGAGCGAAGCACAGAATCACATCAAGACGGCTAAAAAGCGCCTCAACAGCGCAGAAGACGATGCAATATCACAGCAGCAGGAGCTGGACGTTGCACTTGATATGCTGATATCCGGGCTGATCTCGTTCGGTAAATACCACTTCTCATTGCAGGTCAACGCGTCCGATCCAGAACAACTGGTGAAAGACACCAACACCATTGCCGACGCATTTACAGACCTCGGTATAACACCCACGCTTTCCACTCTGTCCTTATCCGCTGCACATTTTGCACAGCTACCAGGTGTGTATTCTCTGCGGCCTCGCCTCGCGCCGGTGAGCAGTCAGAACTTCGTGGAACTGGCCTCGCTACATAACTTCTGGCCGGGTAAACGGGACAATACCCCCTGGGGGGAGGCGATTTGCACACTGAGAACGCCGTCAGGCTCAGCGTATTATCTGAACCTGCACAATACGATGCTGCATAAGGATGATTTCAACGAAAAGAACCCTGGCAACACGTTTGTAATGGGAACGACAGGTTCGGGTAAAACCATGCTCTTGTCGTTTATTCAGAACATGCTTCAGAAGTATGGCCTGGAAGAAAGTTTTTCCCCGCAGGCCAAAACGAAACGCTTCACGTCCGTTACCTTCGATAAGGATCGAGGGGCAGAACTCAACATCAGAGCCCAGGGAGGCAAATACTTCCGTATCAGGAACGGCGAGCAAACAGGCTTTAACCCGTTCATGCTGCAACCGACAAAGCGCAATGTGAACTTCGTTAAAAAGCTCATGCGAATGTTATGCACGCGCAATGGTGCAACGATTTCTTCCCGCGATGAAATGCGTATCAGTGACGCTGTAGACGCGGTGATGCTGGGTCTTTCCCCGGAAGACCGGCATTACGGGATCACCCGTTTGCTGGAAAACCTCCCGGAAGATCCAACCAAAGAAGCCCAGGAGAACGGGCTACGTGTTCGCCTGAGTCAGTGGGCGCAGGGTGGGGAATTTGGCTGGGTATTCGATAACGACAGCGATACGTTTGATATCAGTGACAGCGATAACATTGGTATTGATGGTACTGATTTCCTTGACGATACAGACGTGTGTGCGCCTATCTCGTTTTACCTGCTGTATAGGGTAACGAGCTTGCTCGATGGCCGTCGCATGATTATCTACATGGATGAATTCTGGAAATGGTTACTCGATCCTGAATTTGCCAAATTTGCACTCAACATGCTTAAGGTTATCCGTAAGCTTGGCGGCCTGTTCGTTCCGGCCACTCAGTCACCGGCTGAAATTCTGGCTAACCCGATATCACCTGCAGTAGTTGAGCAGTGCAGCACGCAAATCTTCCTGGCGAACCCTAAGGCCGACTACAAGCATTATGTTGAAGGTCTGAAGGTTGCCCCGGAAATTTTCGAGATTATCAAGAATATCGATCCACTCTCTCGCCAGTTCGTCATTGTTAAAACACCGCTGAAAAAAGGCGACCTTCAGAACTTTGCCGCCCTGGTGACTCTTGATCTGTCCGGGCTGGGTGTTTACACGAAAGTGCTCAGCGCCAGTACGGACAATCTGGAAATCTTCGACTCCATTTTTACGGAAGGTATGAAGCCCTCAGACTGGCTTGATACTTACCTGAAACTGGCACTCTAAGGAAAATCTCATGAAGAAAACATTTATCGCCGCGCTACTCGCGGGGGCTACGCTGTGTCCGTCACTGGTTGGCGCAACCGGCGTTTCAGTAGTAGATGCCGTCGCCAACCTGGAACGTATCAACGAATGGACTCAGCACCTTCAGCAGTGGGAAAGCACGGTTAATCACTATAAATCCCAGCTCAACGCCTACAAAGCACAGCTGGCGACCGCCACCGGCGTTCGTGACGTTCAGGCATTTTTTAACGAGGCTAAAAGCCTTACCCGTGACCTGAAAAACCTGCAAAAGAACGGGATTTCCCTGAATGACCTGCTGACTAACAGCGGCTCCTACAGCAGCGAACTGAACGGTCTGTACAGCAAGTACAAGGCATTTGATACCTGCGCAGCCATACAGTCACAGAGCTACGCCGATACCTGTAAACAGCAGGTGATTAACAAGGCAGTGGCTATCGAGAGCACCACCGAAGTACAGGAGAAAATCAACAGCACGGTCAGCGATATTTCCTTGCTTGCAAGCCGTATTGAAGCGTCCCCGGATTCGAAAGAATCGCAGGATTTAGCTAACGCAATAACCACAAAAAGTGTACAGTTAAATACACTCACAACGCAGTGGGAAATGAGCGTTAAACAGGCTGAACTTCGGGACAATATGCTTAAAGAAAAGCGCCACGCCGATTTTCAGCAGCAGCAACGAACTGCACCTGTTGCGGATCTAAATAGTTAATAGGGATTGGTATAATGGCTACAAATAAGACTTTTCTACTCATTGCACTGGCTGTATCAGCTATCTCTTTGACTGGATGCAAAGACGAAACCAAAACAGAGGATTGGTATATAGACCATCCAAATGAATTAGTGAGCACCTACATTGATTGTTGGAAAACTAAAACCTTTAGCAGTGAACGGTGTATCCCTGTAGTAAACGCTGCACATCGTTCCGATCCAGCCATTTTTCATAAAATATCTGAAATTCAACATCAAGAACTAAGATAGAAAAGGAATGAGGGGTTTAAATTGAGTAACGGTGTATTCACCGGGTTAGATACTGCTGTTACCAATGGACTTAATGACATGACACAGGGCCAGATGGCCCTGTTTTCGTCTTTAATGTCCACGCTAACAGTCAGTTCTATTACCCTCTATATCCTCTGGCGAGGTTATCAGACATTGGCGGGGAAACTTCAGACGCCCTTTGCAGATGTTGTATGGGACTTAGCGAGAATGGGGATTATTATGGCATTCGTAACAAATGCCAGTGGCTATTTAGATGCAGCGATTGCTGCAATAAACGGTCTTAAAGATGGATTTAGTGGAGGAGAAAATATCTGGGAAATATTAGATACACTATGGTCTAAAGCTCAGGATTTAGGGCAACATCTTTATGATATGGATGATTCCACATACGTTAAACTTAATGGAGGATTTGCTGAGTTTTTAGTATGGGCTGGAACAATGGTAACTTTAATCATTTCCACCATTGTAAACCTTTGCGCTGAGATAATCCTGCTACTAATGACAACTACTGCTCCAATATTCATCTGGTGTTTAATGTATGGTTTCCTTCGCGACATGTTTAATAACTGGCTGAAAAATATTTTCACCGTTATTTTAACGCTTTTATTTTCAGCATATAGCCTACATATCATGATTGAATATTTATCACATATTCTTGATAAGGCTAATACAGGAGCAGACCTAAACAACATGGTCACACTTGGCGCACAGTGTGCGCTTGCCGGTGTTGGTTCAGCAGTTGTGATATGGCTTTCAGCAAAGGTGGCTCAATCACTGGCTGGCGCGGCGGTGGTTGGCGCGGTACAGGGTGCGGCTGCGGTTGGGCTTATCGGTTCTGCAATGGCGGCAAAGAAAGCCACATCAACCGTTGCGAAGCATACCCCTACAGTGATGAATGGCCTCGGCAAAGGAATGGATTATGTCGGAGGGAAAGCGGCAGATGCCTTTTCCGGTTACATGAATACGCGACAATTATCAAAAATTGCCGTTGAAAAAATGAAGCGAGCCAATACTGCAAAAATAGGTAACAGCAAAGACCGCCTTAATTAATCTTCCGTTTCACCAGACTTAAAAGAGAACCCAATGAAATACTTCATCATTAGTTTGATGTTGTGCGCCGTTGTGGGCTGCGCACAGAAAAACCCGTTCCCGCCGGATGTTTCCGGCCAATTGCAACCCGTAAACACCCCGTCAATTATGCAGGAGCTTGGCAATGTCCAGAACTAAAGAAATTATCGAAGCCTCAAAATCATTTGAGGAAAAGATGATGACACGCGATAAGCGTTCTAAAAAAGTGGCGTGGTGTATTGCGACCGTTATGATTGGTTTTTCTATACTTTGCATCGTTGCGATTATCATTATGCTGCCACTGAAAAAAACAGACGTTGAACTTTATACGGTTGACAGTCACACCGGGCGTATTGAATATGTTAGCCGCGTAAATAAAGCAAACATTTCTGCTGAAGAAGCAATGGCGAAATCATTCGTTGCAAATTACGTAGCTCTGCGTGAGGGATATAATTATTTTGCCCTGCAACATGATTATGACACGGTTCAGTTATTCAACAGCGATGCTGTTAACACTGAATATCTGACCTGGTTTGATAATGAAAACTCACCGGACATTCACCAGAATGCGGCCAACGTGATCAGTACGGAGATTATTTCAAACGTAATCAGCCCGGCCACTAAGCCGGACATGCTGGCAAATGTGCGAATCAAGCGAACGACTCGCCATATTGCTGACGGCAGAATTAATACTGAATACTGGAATATTCGAATGACTTACCGCTACGTTGCGGATAAAGAACTGACCGACTCACAGCGAGAAAGCAATCCCCTCGGTTTTATCGTCACCAGTTACCAGCGTGACAAAGAGTTAAGGAAAGAATAATGCGTAAATTACTTATTCTCTCCATGCTGGCAATGAGCTTGCCAGCATGGAGCGCGGCTGTGCCTCAGGGAAGCCGCTATGACAGCCATATGCAGCAGGTCGCCTATAACCAGCTAAACAGTACCGTTGTGAATACTCGCGCCGGTTACGTCACTACGCTGGTATTTTCCGATGATGAAGCGGTGATAGGCGATCCCCAAGTTGGTTTTCCTAAAGGCTGGAGCGCCACGAAAGAAGCTAACCGGGTTTATATTCGCGCACTGCCAATCAGCCAGCCGGTAACGGGTGAAGACGGTGCGGCCACAGAGCAGGTATTCCTTCCTAACGCTAAAGACTGGAAAACGAACCTGTTTATCACCACCACAAAGCATATCTACAGCATTGATCTGAATGTCCTCGATGATGATGCCCCTGATAAGAATCAGGCGTTTGTGGTGTCGTGGCAGTACCCTGCAGAAGCCCGTAAAGCTGATGATGCAGCGAACCGGGCGCGGCAGAAAGAATATGAAGCCGAACAGGAGCGCAACCGCATAGCAAAAGCCTTTAACGCCGCCGAAGCACCGCGCAACTGGGATTACGCCATGCAGGTAAAAGCGGGAAGTGAAATTATCGCGCCTGATTTTGCCTATGACGATGGCCGGTTTACGTATCTTGGCTTTTCTTCCGTGAAAAAACTCCCCAGCCCGTTTGTCATCGTAAATGAGAAAGAGCAGCTAACCACGCCAAATGTGACGACCCAGAAAAACTATCGGGTCCTGGTCATTCCATCCCTTAGCCAGAAATTTGTCCTGCGCTACGGCGATGCGGTGATCGGTCTTGTAAATCAGGGCTACGGAAAAGTCGTGGTGAACAACAGCAGTACCGTATCTGAGGCGGTTGACGTGGAGATCAAACAATGACGGATGCGACAGAAGAAAAAACGCTCGCGGAGCTGGAAAGTGAGGCGCGAGCAAGGGCGGAAGCGGAGCTGAAAAAATCAGCGCCTAAGACAGAAAAAAAGGCAGGTCAGGCGGAAGTCAGTGCGCTAAAGAAGCATAAAAAGAACCGCTTAATGACGCTTTCTTTGCTTTCTCTGGCCGCGTTACTTGTACTTGCCTGGACGGGTGACAGGGTTATGCAACACTACCTCCACCCAAAACAGGAAGAAGCAGCACCAGAAAAGCCGGCTGAATCATCCGTTGTCGCGCAAAAGCGTACTGGTATGGGGCTGGACACCAATACAATGATGGAGCCTGAAGTGCCTGAACGTGGTGAACAACCAACATCACAGCCGGTGGCGGAAAAATCTGTTACTGCAACGCTGAATAAATCTCTGGCGCTTGCTTATGCTCAGGGTGAGAGCACTCACCAGAGCAGCCAGAACGCGCCACTGACGCGCAAAGCAGAGCAGCAGCAGACCAGCACAGGCAAACCCGCTGATGCGTCTAAAACGGCTGTAGAAGCCGTTACGGAGGCTCACACAATCTCGCGTATTACGCTCGATCCTGACTTATACATTCCCGTTGATACCTATATCCCCTGCACATTGCAGACGCGTTTTGTGTCTGACGTGTCCGGGCATATTGGGTGCATCATTTCAGAGGATGTATACAGCGCATCAACACACGTCCGGTTGATTCAGGCGGGAACGCGAGCGCGGGGCATGTATAAAACCGGCACGCTGAAACACGGCCAGTCACGGATGTTTGTTATCTGGACTGAGCTACGCACTCCCGATGGTCTGAAAATTCCAATGGTTGATTCTCAGGTTGTCGGCCAGCTCGGAGAGGCCGGTATTGACGGCTGGATCGATACCCATTTCTGGGAACGCGCCGGTAATACCTTGCTTGTCAGTATCGTTCCTGACCTTGCCGCCGCAGCCGCCGATAACGCTCCGGGTAAAGATCGCAATACGGACTACACAGAAAATACCCGTGCCGGTGTTGCGGAGATTGCCAAAAGCATGATGGAAAACTCAGCCAACATTCCCCCTACGATTTACAAAAATCAGGGAGAGATTATCGGAATGATGACTGGTGATGATATTGATTTCTCCGGTGTCTATCACCTTAAGTATAAAGGTAACAATAGTGACCATTACTAACGTATCCCTTCACCGACATAAAGAGCGGCTTTTCGGTGAATATTTAAAAACGGAGGGCTTAACGGAAATTGCCGTCAATCGCCCTGGTGAGATTTTCACAAAGATAAGAGGAAAATGGGAGCAACATAAGTCTTCAATTACCTATTTTGAATGTGAAACGTTTTCGAAATCACTTGCCACGTATCAGAAGGATAATATTAGCGAACAATCCCCGGTATTATCTGCAACTCTGGAATCTGGCGAGCGATGTCAGATAATTTATCCTCCGGCATGTGAAAGAGATACAATATCAATCACCATACGAAAACCTTCATCCATTCAAATACCCCACAGCGCTTATATTGAGAATGGATTTTATAACAAGGTGACAGGCAGTGAAAAAACCGTTTCGCATGATGAAGAACTGACATCGCTGTATCATTCTGGAAACATCCCACTCTTTATGGAAAACGCTGTCAGGTACGGCAAAACCATTTTATTTGTTGGTGAAACGGGGTCAGGTAAAACCACGTATATGAAAACGCTGCTTGGTTATATACCCGACCATTTGCGTATCGTTACGATTGAAGATAACCCTGAAATAAAGGGCATGAAACAACCTAACCGGGTACATTTATTTTATCCGGCAGATGCGGGTGCGAAAGCAATAGTCACACCGGCAAGCCTGGTCAGAGCTAACTACCGCATGAACCCGGATCGAATCCTGCTTGCTGAGATTCGCGGCGGCGAAGCCTGGGACTGCTTAAAAATAATCGGTTCCGGTCATGAAGGGCTTATTTCATCACTTCATGCTGGCAGCCCGGAAGAAGCCTTAACCGGCATGGTAGAACGGTGCTACCAGAACGTTGAATGCCAGAACATCCCTTATGCGGTATTACTGCGTAAGGTGCTTAACAGCATCGACGTAGTAGCAAGCATTGGCGTTAATGGTGATATCCGCCGAATGAACGATATTTATTTCAAACCTGTACATAAGCAGGAAATGATTAAGGAGATTATGCGTGAAGCTGCATAACGTCGGTATGTCAGGAATAATCATTGCTTTACTTTGTAGTTGTAGCTCCCCGCCAGAACCACCTCAGGTAGACTGGAGCCAAGGAAAAACCACTATAAACAATGAAATTCCAGATATCGCTGACAACCATAATGTAATCCCAACCCAACACATTACTGGTCACTGGAAACTCAATATCAGATATATCGACAGTCAAATTCAGCCCCCTGAAATCTGGTTTGCGATTGTGCATTCATCCGAAATAATCATTTCAGCGCCTGATTCAGATTGTTATTTCTCAGCAAAATCATGGTTATTAAGTCATGGAGCCACCGCAAAAACCATTAGCTATAAAAACTCACCTTCATTACTCAACCAGACAAATATAGAACTCATTCGATAACGTAGTTAACCCGGCAATCCTGAAGGTTTTAAATTTCACATTTAAGACCTTCAGGATTCAAAATTCCACCAGGATTAAATATGAAAGCAATTCTTATTGCCAGTGCAATTCTATGCGTCACATCCACAATCCCATTAACGTCCTTTGCTGCCGACCCTTGCGAGGTTGTACTTTGTATGTATGGAAAGGCAACCGGCAATAGTGGCGGTGATTCATGTAAAAGCGCCGAAAACGCCTTTTTCGATATTGTTAAGAAAAAACACGGTGTTTTCCTCCCGGATCATACAGCAGATGCCAGAGAATCATTTCTGAAAGGTTGCCCGTCAGCTCCGACTGAAATTATTTCTCAAATCATCCATGCTTTTGGCCGAATCCACATCTAAAATTTTATCAGTTATCCAGGTACTTAATAAACTTACCTGAACGGATATCACCATGAATAAATTCAAAGCCGTAGCCCAGGCTCTTATAGCAGTACAACTGCTTTCTTCAATTACGCCCGTCTTTGCGGGCGGCTTTTTATCTCCTCCTGATAGTGACACAACAGCCACAGAAAACCTGACACAGACCGCACGTGCTGCACGAGGGCTGGGAATGGCACTATCACAGGATAACGTATCCGGCTCTGTGACAGGCCAGGCTACCAGCATCGCCTCCGGCATGGCCGGGGATGCACTTGAAGGCTGGATGCAACAGTTTGGTACAGCGAAAGTACAGCTCAGTGTGGATAATCATGGTAAATGGGATAGAAGCTCAGTTGACTGGCTGCTCCCCGTTTATGAGTCGCCAAAAAATATTCTCTTTACCCAGCTCGGCTATCGCGCTCCTGACGGTCGTCAGACCGTCAATATGGGTCTGGGTGTGCGTACCTTCAGCGAAAGCTGGATGTACGGAATGAACGTCTTTTTCGATAATGACTACACCGGACACAACCGCCGCGTCGGTATTGGCGCGGAAGCCTGGCGGGATTATTTAAAACTGAGCGCCAACAGCTATTTCGGTACAACGAACTGGCATCAGTCACGGGATTTTGCTGACTATGATGAGCGACCAGCTGACGGCTGGGATGTTCGCGCCGAAGCCTACCTCCCGGCATATCCGCAGCTCGGCGGTAAACTGGTGTATGAGCAGTACCACGGTAACGAGGTGGCGCTGATTGATAAAGATAACCGGCAGCGTAACCCTTCCGCTATCACGGCAGGGCTGAGCTATACTCCCGTTCCGCTGGTAACGGCGGGTGTGGATTACCGCACTGGCACCGGCGGCCAGGATGAAATGCGATTTTCCCTGAATTTCCGCTGGCAGCCCGGTACGCCGTGGCGCACCCAGATTAACCCGGATGCAGTCCGGGCAGTAAGGACGCTGGCCGGAAGCAGATATGACCTTGTTGATCGCAATAATGAAATTGTTCTTCAGTACCGTAAAAGCCCGGAAAAGAGTGTTTCAAATCTGGCACTAACGGTAATAACGGACAACAGTCCTGCTGATGGTATTACACGTAACGTGCTTCAGGTGCTGGCGACAAACCGTGACGGTCAGCCTGTGCGCAATGCGCCTCTGAGCTGGAGTACACCGTCAGACGGTAGTACCAAATTTTTTAGTGCCTCGTCTGTCACAGATGAGAATGGCCTTGCTTCCGCAACGCTCACCAGTACGAAGGTACAGGCCGTTCCGGTGACAGCACTGAGTGGGAAGGTATCAGCCACACAAAACAGTCACTTTGTGGCCGTGGCTGTGAGTAAAATTGCAATTACTGTCACGCAGGATAACGCCGTAGCAGACGGCACTAGCGCCAACGCAGTGACTGCAACACTGACAGACAGTAACGGACGTCCCGTGTCCGGGCAAACCGTTACCTGGACGGTGCCGGATGGTGTGACGCTTCGTGAAAAAAGCAGTACATCAGACAGCAGCGGGAAGGTGACGGTACACCTGACGGCTACCCTGGCAGGAAGTGCAGTTATCAGTGCCACATCAGGAAACCAGAGTGCAAAAGGGACGGTGCACTTTTTAGGCAATGCTGCCAGTGCGAAGGTAGCCAGTCTAAGTGTAACCACGGATGGCAGCCCTTCAGATGGTAAAACGTCAAACGTTGCACAGGTCACAGTGGTGGATGAAAACGGCAATGCCCTGGCGGGCCAGGCTGTTAGCTGGAAAGCTGATAAATCAACAGTCATCTTTAGTCAGTCAGCCGCCACCGACAGTACCGGGAAAACTACCGTCAGCTATACCGACACGGTGGCTGAGTCCCTGAGTCTGACGGCCACGCTCGCCAACGGTAACAACGCCACGGCATCCAGTATGTTTGTGTCTGACCAGAACAGCGCCCGTTTAAAAAGTCTGGATGTTACCAGCGGCGCGAAAGCTTCAGGAACAGACACCAATACCGCGACAGCTACCGTGACCGATGCAAACGGGAATGCACTCCCGAACAGCGCAGTGACCTTCAGTGTTACCGGCAGTGCGAAACTGAGCGCATCAGTAGTGAATACTGACAGCAGCGGCAAGGCGCAGATCACGCTTTCTGATATTCAGGCAGAGACGGTACAGGTCACAGCAAGGCTCGCTACAGGCAGCAGCATAACGAAGGACAGTCGTTTTGAGGCAGACCTTGATAGCGCGCAACTGACAGTAGCATCAACATCAGGAGCCCTGGCTGACGGCAAAGCGCTCAATACAGCCACCGTGACCCTGAAAGACCGTAACGGCGCTCCCTTACCTGGAGAATCCGTAACGCTGGCGACAACCGGCAACGCGAAACTTTCAGCCACATCTGGCACCACTGACAGTAACGGGCAGGTAATCGTCACTCTAACCAATACCACTGCGGAAACAGTGACCATCACAGGCTCCATTACCAATGGGAAGCAGGCTACGGCACAGGCGGCATTCATCGGATTTAGCGTAACTGAGCTAACAACCAGCACCACAAATCTGAAAGCCAATGGTGTCGATGCAGCCACCCTGACAGCCACAGTACATGACAGTAGCGGTAAAGCAGTGGCAAATACCCCGGTGAGCTTCAGTGTAACCGGCAGTGCGGCGCTGAGTGCTACTACGGTGACGACTGATGCCAACGGTCAGGCGCAGGTGACGCTGACTGACGACACGGGTGAAGGCGTCACCGTCACAGCTAAAGCACAGAACAGTCTCAGCGATACGGGCAAAAACGTTGCTTTGACATTTATCGCCTCAGCTATTACCGAGATTGACGTAAACGGCACAGCACAACCATCAGACTATCGAAGGGTCTTTCCTGCTGACAGTGGCTTCCCTGAAACCGGTTATGCGGGAGCAACATTTACCCTTTATATTGATAACAGAACAGTGCCGGCAACGGACTATACGTGGAACAGCAGTCAGGGGTGGGTGTCAGTAACAGATGGTGTGGTAACGTTCAGTGGCACACCTACAGCCGCGACAAAGACTGTCACCATTACTGCCATTCCAAAAACAGGGAAGGGAACGCTCAGCTGGACCTTCACTCTGTCAAACTGGTTCACGTTCAGTAGTACCGGTATGAGCGCATCTGATGCAGACAGCTACTGTGCAGGGCAGGGACAGTCCGTGCCATCGAAAGACCTGTTGAATTTAACAGACGGTGGAGGCAAAAAAGTGGGGAGCCTATGGGGGGAATGGTCAGACTCTATTCCGAATGCACCAAATAACGCTATCTGGGCTTCAGAAACAGGCCGGTTCTCTCGTTACTATATGTTTACCTATGATGGCGATATCTCTGATAACGCTGGCAGTAATCAGTATGGAGCTGCTTGCATTACAACACTCTAGAACCTTTGGTTATTACCTACAGAAAAGCCGACTTGTAAGTCGGCTTTTTTATTACCCAAAACTGGATAAGGAAAATAATGAGATTCAAAAAAGATTTCATTACCCCTCCCTGGCCGCATACACGCGGCGATTCAATCAGCGTCTTTTTGCTGATAAATCAAATAGAGAAAGAAGCACGCAGACAGTCTGGTTTGTATTTCGAGATTTACGAATACAGAACGCGTTGCGCACTGCTGGATGCTCTGGATCTGATGAACGATGCAGATGCAGAAATATTCAAGACCGCCGCATTAAGTCTTGGACACTGCCTGAGCGAACACGCTTTGCAGGCATATCACAACATTTTGAATGAAATCAGGAGAGAGCAAGAATGAACACTTATGAAGAAGCAAAATTATTACTTCAAAAAACCGATACGCACATCCTTATCACAGGGATGCCCGGTGCAGGTAAAACCTCGTTAATACGTGAAACCATCATACCAGACTCTAAATACTACGACTTCACGAAGGATTTGGCCGAATTCAACTATGACTTTTTAGAAGGCCGTCCGGGCGACTGGCCACACCATCATCTCCTTTCCGAAGAACTGGCCGATGCGATCGATTTTTTCGGTGATTCAGAACATACACTCATTCTTGATGCCGTCTGGTTCCCGGAAAATCTCACTGGCTCTAAGTTAACTCAGTTAATAAAAACAGCCCGTAAATGCGGCAAAAGGCTGATTATGGTGGCATATCCCGACAATGCCGAAAGGGCTTCAGCTATGTTTGACGTTGTTATTCATCTGACGATGGGGCCTGATAAGGAATACATCACTTATACCATTGATACGGCAATGGAGGCTTTTCAATGAGACTGTTTATTGCGGAAAAACCCTCTGTCGCCACTGACATTGTGAAAGCCCTCGGCGGCAACTTCACCCGTCACGATGGCTACTTTGAATCCTCCACCGACATTGTGAGCTACTGCGTGGGGCACGTTCTTGAAATGGTTCCCCCGGAGCAAATCAATCCAGCTTATGCCACCTGGACACTCGACACCCTGCCACTGAAGCTGTACCCCGTACAGCTTCAGCCTAAAGAGAGCGTTGCGAAACAGGCCAGTACGCTTATTAAGCTGATTAAGCGGCCGGATATCAAATCCGTTGTTCACTGCGGCGATCCTGACGACGAGGGGCAATTACTGGTTGATGAACTGCTGGAATATGCCGGTAATACAAAGCCCGTTAAACGCGCTCTTATCAACGATAACACCGCGCCAGCCGTGAAAAAGGCGCTGAACTCGCTACGGGATAATAAAGAGTTTCGGGGGCTGTATCTCAAAGCCCTGATGCGTAGCGCCGGTGATGCTATTTATGGGTTTAGCATGAGCCGGTGTTACTCCATTAAGGCGCGTGAAAAAGGTTATCGCGGCGTTCTGTCAGTCGGGCGTGTACAGACACCGGTGCTTGGTCTTATCGTGCGCCGGTGGCGAGATTTTACCGCTCATGAATCGGCGTATTACTACACACTGGCGGGTAACTTCATCAGCGGAACGGACGTGATTAATGCCCGTTGGATTACGTCTGAATATGCGCCGGTAGATGATAAAAAGCGCCTTATTGATAAAAAATGGGCTGAAGGGCTCGCTAAAAATCTCACCGGTAAACCAGCCAGCGTTCTGGCCGCAGCCGTCGATACGGGTAAAGAAACAGCCGCTCCGCTGCCGTTCAACCTGGTGCGTTTACAGCAGTACATGAACCAGAAACATAAGCTGACGGCGCAGCAAACTCTAGATATCACCCAGGCATTACGCGAAACGCATAAGGCGATCACGTATAACCGTTCCGATTGCTCTTATCTGTCTGACGAACAGTACGGCGAAGCCCCGAAAGTCATCGACGCTCTGCGATTGCTGGATGATTTTATCCCTCTGGATATTGATGCCAGCAGGAAAAGCAAAGCGTTTGACAGTAAGAAAGTGACGGCGCATACCGCCATTATCCCAACCGCTACCGTACCGGATTTATCGAAACTTAGCGCCAATGAAAAAGCGGTATATCTGGCAATCGCAAAGTTTTATCTCGCTCAATTCATGCCTAAAAAAGCGTATGACGAGGCGATAGCCGATATTAAATGCGGCGATGAGTCATTCCGGGTTTCTGCCCGTAAAACCCGTCATAACGGTTTTACGGCTCTACTTGGCGAAGATAAAAGCGATGATGAACCAGACGACGATAATACATCGGCGTTCGAGCTGGTGAGTCGCTTGCGCACCGGTGAAACTCTGACCTGTCGGGATATTGATGTCGCTGAAAAAGAGACAAAACCTCAGCCGTTATTTACCGAGGCCAGCCTGCTGGCCGCGCTGGTTCGCGTGGCCGATTTCGTTTCCGATCCGCGCATTAAACAGCTGCTTAAAGAGAAGGATAAAGACAAAAAAGACGAACATGGTGGCATCGGCACACCTGCCACCCGCGCCGCGATTATAGAAACCCTGAAAAAGCGGAACTATATCACCGTTGAGAAGGGGAAATTCATTCCTACAGAGGCCGGACTGGCATTAATTGACGCCCTCCCCGACTCAGTAACGCAGCCGGATATGACAGCAGTCTGGGCTGAAAAACAGGCCGCCATTGAAAGCGGTCAGATGACCGTTGAGAAGTTTATTGACGGTCTTTATGCCGAGATATCGCGGCTGGTTGAAAGCGCCAATATCAGTATCAGCGCATCAGAAGCGCCCGCTCAAAAAACCGCGCTTACACGGCTTTCTGTGAATTGTCCGTCCTGTAATTCTCAGCTGGTTATGACGCCGAAAACCTGTGCCTGTACCGGCTGTAAATTCAAAATCTGGCTGGAGTTTCGCGGGAAAAAACTCACCCAAAAGCAGATTGAGACCATCATCAGCAAGGGTAAAAGCGGTGAGATAAAAGGCTTTAAGAGCAAGAAAAACGACTCCACCTATTCGATGTTTATCACTCTGGCAAACAAAGAAACAGGGGAACTTGGTTTTGAATACCCGCCACGCGATCCGCTTAATGGATTAACCGTATCTATACCTAAGGAGCTAAAAATTTGAATACCATCCAGGAAGCACTGACCTCAAAACGCACCCTTAAAAAATTCCTTTCTGAGTGCGATTTTAATTTCCTTACCTCGCTTAACGAACAGATCACCTCCGCACTGACGGAACGAAAAGCCGAACATGACGAGCTGGAGCGTCAACTCCTTTTGCGCGAAGCGAAGCGCCTTGAATTACTGGAACTGATTAAGGCAGAGGGCTTTTCTCCCGCTGATTTCGCAAGTAGTCAGCCGGAAATAAAAGCAGCTAAGCGAAAGCGCAAATATGTGTATATTGAAAACGGAATCACTAAATACTGGTCTGGTGTTGGACGTGTCCCCGTGCCTATTCAGCAGGAACTGAATACCGGAAAATCGCTCGATTCATTCCTAATTAAAAAGGTATAAGTGTCGAGCATGACGACAATTGTAGTTTCTACTTAGATACAACAATCGAAGCAAAATCTATTTTTGTCGATAAATGTGCAGAAAGAAAATTTGAATAATTTTCATCTGACATAATTCACGCTTTTGACCTTGACCTTGACCTTGACCTTGACCTTGACCTTGCCGTTAGGCTGCGAGGATTTACGAGGATGGGGATTCAATTTTGAAAAAATTGCTAATCTCCAGACCGTAAATAAGCGCAGTGGCGTAAGGCGAGTAAATTCAATTTCGAAGAAATTGCTAATTTGCGTCGCCGAACCCACTTTTGAGCGCTCACCCCAAGTGAGCCGAAAAAGCCGGGGGGAGCCGAATAAATTTCGCCGCCCCAGCGAGCGAAAAGCTATCGCCCACGATAGCGGTTTATTTGGGGGGCGTAGCCCCGCAAACCGTCGAGGCTAAGTCTCCGGCCAAAAGCCGGTAGCGTGGCGCGACCACCCCCTTTAAAGCCTAGTTTCCCTTTAATTCGCTTTGGGAGGAACGAACAAAGAGAAGAAAAGGGCTAAAACAGGCGTCTTAAAGGGGGTGGTCGCGCGTAGCGCGCGACGGTTTGCCGCCTTTGACCTTGGGGGTTTTGGCGGGGCGTTCAGCCACGACATTACCCCCATGTGACGTGAAAAAAGGGCGTCCAGCCCGCATGAAACGGCACACGCAGTTAGATCGCGGGAGTATACCCCCGCGAGCATGGCCGCAGCGCGGCCACCTTCCCCAGCGCCATTCCTCGCCCCACTTACTCGCCCAACACTGTGGGGCGGGTAAATGGGGCGAGGGCATGGGGCGAGAACAGCCAATCAGGATTGAGCCAATGAATAATCACTTTGCAGAAAAGCTAACGCCTATCGTTGATAGCGCGTTGGCGTTTTATAGCTTTATGCAGGCAAATCAGGCAATGCTTGCTTTATTATCAGGATTAATGCTGCCATTTATTGTATTGCTACGAAAGGATGAACATCAAAATGCCCCTGTCGGGCAAAAGGTTTTAATATGTATCTCGATGCTTTGTTTTTTGTTCGGTACTCTGGCACCCGTTGCCGCCGGATTTTTTCAGCTCATATACAAAGGTCACGCAGAAGTTGAACACCCTGCATTAAAATGGACATTCCTTTTTTTATTAACAACCGCAGGTTTTGTTTTCCACGTTATTATCCGTCGATTAATAACCCCCGAACTGGATAAGATAAAGAAAAAGGCGGTCAAGAAAACAGATTTGGAAAGGGAGGTTCGTACTGACGTTCGCCATGTGAAACAACTTCTGCCGAACACCGAGCATTATGATCCAATGGAGTATATAGACATTAGCAAAGGAATATTCATTGGTCTGGATAAAGAAAAAACGCCTCAATACATTCCAGTAAAAGACTGGCAAAAGCAACACGCCGATATTATCGGTACAACCGGTGCTGGTAAAGGTGTTGCTTCAGGCATATTAATATATCAAAGCATACTTGCCGGTGAAGGTGCTTTTATCCTTGATCCAAAGAATGATGAATGGGCACCACATCTCTATAAAAAGGCATGTGCAGATGCCGGAAAACCGTTCGTGTTGATTGACCTTAACAAACGAGAACTCCAGCTAAACCTGATTGATGGAATAACATCCGAACATCTTGAAGAATTATTTGTGGCTGGCTTTAGCCTCGCTGAAAAAGGGGAGGCCGCCGACTTCTATCGAATTGACGACCGAAAAGCCGCCCGGACAGCTGCAAAATTCGTGGACAATAACCCTGACGCAACCTTGCGTGATGTATATAACAGCGATTATGTACAAAGCATTGGCGAAACAATTAAAGCATTTCACGGGAAAACTGAAGAACTGGCGCTACTCGATTCAATCAACGCGCCCGGTGGATTCTCTTTAAAACAGATTTTCGATGAAGGTGGATGTTGCTACATCATTGGTTCAATGCGTAACTCGAAAATCATCACCGCTCAACGAATGGCTCTGGTGAGACTCTTTCAGTTAGCAGAACTACGTGATCGCGTTGCCGGTGATGTTCGTCCTATTGCGATTTTCCTCGATGAACTTAAATACCATCTGTCAAAACCTGCGCTGGAGGGTTTAGGTGCGGCGCGTGATAAAGGCGTACATATCATCATGGCTCACCAGTCTATCGCGGACTTAAGAGATTGCCCCGCAGACTTAAACGGCGATGCCGTTGTGGGTGCAGTAGTCGAGAACGCCAAGTTTAAACTCGTTTATAAGTTGCAGGATCCGGACACGGCTGAATGGGTGGCGCGCATGTCCGGCACGATTTTAGTCGATGACGAAAGCCGTAAAGCAAAAACCAACAAGGTGCTGGCTGAAACCATTGATGATGAACGAACAATCAGACAGGCAGAACGTTACTATATAGACAGTAATATGCTTCAAAACCTGCCTCCTTTTGTAAGTTACATCTTCACCGCAACCAGCCTCCCCCGCGCATCGTTAATATCTCCATTGAAAGTGAAAAAGCAGCCTTTAGAGATTTACACCCTGCCACCTGAGCTGGCCGCTGCCGCGCCGGTTGTAAAACAAGCTCTCGATTTTGATGAAGACGAAACCCCGCCAGAAATATCTCCGGTGATCGCTTTAGATGTCACTGATGCTCTTCTCGCCCCTGATACGCCTGAAGTTAACCTGACTGAAATTTCAGAACCCGAAAGCACGGATGCTGAAACTGAGTCCCCCCAGGAACAGGAAGAACCGTTATCACTGCTCGATTTTTAAGGAAGGGCAATGCTTTTACATACAGATAATGAACGCAAAGCGCGTAACAACGAAAAAATCCGCATTCTGCTGAATTTTTTGAAAGAGGAGACGTACAGCGATTTTCAAACCCTGATGTTCCTTTTTGGCTTCAGGGATCATAAATCGCTGTATACGCTTTTGAACAAGGTTTCAAAAATGGGGTTGATTCAAAAACACACCATTGAATCCAGGACGATAAAACTGTCACTTTGGGGGATCACAAGTGACGGGCTGGCCGTTGTGCTAACACCGGAGGACAAAACGTTTCCTGCCCGTTTTGAACCTTCCAGGCTTACCGGCTGGACGCTTGAACATCATCTTGATAACCAGTTAGCCAGGCTCATTCTGGAAAGAAACGGGGCTTATGGCTGGGTCAACGGCGACCGTTCTACCTTTCTTAATCAGTACAATGTTAAACATCGCCCGGACGGACTAATCAGGCTACCGGGGGATAAGATTGTGGCAATAGAGACAGAACGAAGACTTAAGACCAAAGCGCGATATCAGTCGATTTTTGCCAGCCACCTTTTAGCCAGAACGAACAAATCATGGATCTATGTCTTTTACATCGTTCCTGACGAACAAAACAAGCGAGCACTGACGTTACTGTTTGACTCAATAAAGCATGTAATTGTGAATAACCAGCATGTGCCGCTGGAAGAAAAACATCGAAATGTCTTTCGGATCTACACACTGGAAGAACTCAAAAATCTGGAGTTGAACAATTATGTTTAAGGTGGTTATTTGTGCGTTTGCTATTGCGATAGCAGCGCCGGTATCAGCACAGCCAACGATTACCGTTGGCTTCTCCCCTTCTCGCGGCCAGAACGCTCAGAATGTTGTTTTAAAGACGATTAACAGCGCCAGGCATACCATAGACATTGCCGCTTACAGCTTTACCAGTAAACCAGTGGCGACGGCATTAGTCGCCGCCAGCAAGCGAGGTATTACCGTCCGTGTTATGGCCGATGAAAAGGCCAATAGCGACAGATATACCGCCGTTACGTTTCTGGCTAATCAGGGCGTGCCGGTGCGCCTGAATAGCCATTACGCCATCATGCACAATAAGTTTATGGTCAGCGATGGTGATACGGTGCAAACAGGCTCGTTTAACTACACGTCCAGCGCTGCAAGCCGTAACGCAGAAAACGCGATCTTGGTTCGTGATTCGCCAGAACTGGCGAAAGCGTACCAGGGAGAGTTTAACCGCCTCTGGAATGAGTCAACGGCACTTAGCGGCAGGTATTAAAAGAGCATCAGAGATTTTGAATCTCTGTTCCTTTTTCTGCGTCGTCGGTCACAGCTGCAGGACGTTGGCCAGCTGCGACCGGCGACGCCATGAAATGATAAAAAACATCACCTTATGAAAATCAGATGATGTTTTTTCATCCTTCAGTTTTTTTGAAGCCCCGCACCGCAGGGCTTTTCCTTTCAGCAGTCCATCAGATACCGGTGCGCTTTAGATGCGGCGCTTGCCGCCTGGAAGATATAGCGCTTATCGCCTTTCAGTGCTTTCAGCCATGACGCAATATAGCTCTCATGCTGAACCTCTCCCGCCACACCCAGATCAG